>NZ_CP021887.1:0-33248 GCF_003097575.1 Helicobacter apodemus
TGCTAGTATTCCTGTTGTTGATACTGCGGCAAATGCACAAATGGCTACCCAAAATGCTAAGCAAATAGCAGAGTGGGCAAGAGAAGCTACAAGATGGACTGATACTGTATCACATTACCAAAAACAAATACAAGCTTATCAAAGTGAACTTTTATCAAAGACAGGCATGAGAGATTCTGTTTCTTTCTTAAGAGATATTAAACAGATCTATTCTGATTTTTCTAAAGCTGGAGAAAACATCCAATCCTTTTATAATAATGTTTTAAGAGATCCACAAGAATTCTTAAGCAAAAAAGGTAGTGAGATTTTTGGTAGATATACGAGCTTTGATAGATGCAATTTTGACTTTATGAGTCAATCAGAAAAAAATATCTGCAAGATGAATTTAATCACTTACGCTGCCCAAGTAGAAACCTATAATCAAGCCTCAAAGCAAATGGATACTATTAGTGCAACACTTAAAAAATTACAAGATAAGCTAGTCAATGCTAAAGATATTAAAGAAAGCACAGATATAGGCAATGCTATCCAACTAGAAGTGGCAAAAATCCAAATTGTTAAAAACCAAATAGACTTAGCCAATGCAAGTTATGAAAACCAAAGAAAAATACAAGAGAATATAGCAATGCAAGAGTATTCTAAGTCGTTTAATTATAAACCACAAGTAAGCACAAAAGAACTTATGCAAAAAGCTAGAGAGCAAAACAAACAATGAATGATTTATTCCAAACTCTAGGCTATAGCACACAGCAAATCATCGATGCGGTAAGGCAAATAGGCACAAGTGATAAGTTAGCTGAACTTAGTGTGCTATTTTCTATCATCATTACGCTTGTTATTATGTATAAAGGCTATGAAGTGCTAATGGGCAAAAGTCAAAGCCCTATTCGAGAATTAACCTTTGATATTGCAGGAAAACTTCTTGCTATTACCTTTGCATTAAATATTGGAGGTTGGTTAAATTTAACAATTTCAGCAATGGATGGAATTTATGAATGGGCTGGTGGTGGAACAAAAATGTATCAAACTTTAGATACAATGTTTGCAAATACTACACAATTAGCCAGTACAATTTGGGCAAAAACAAGCATATTGCAAGTTCCTGTAAGCCTTGCAGCAATGGTTCTTTGTTATATAGGATTTACAATTGCTGTTATTCCAACACTCTCTATTTTGATTGTTACTACTTTTACACAAACTCTGCTTGTAATCACTGCTCCTATAGTATTTTGGCTTTTAATCTTTAAATCCACTAGGAATGTTTTTACCCAATGGATAGGACTTTTATTATCCAATACCTTAGTAATTTTACTTGTGGGCTTATTTCTAAAAGTTTTTATAGGAGAAATAAACGGATGGATAACTTCATTATCACAACATATACAAACTGGTTCTGAAGTATTAAGCACAAGCATTTTCTATGTTATTGCTTCTTTTGTCCTTGTAACTATGATTATATCCGCAAAAGTTTTTGCGGAGAAAATTGCAAATGTATCAATGGAAGCTGCAATGGGTGGAGTGATGAGTAATGCTTTAAGTCCTGCTAGTAGATTAGCTGGAAGAGCCTTAGGTTATGGAGCAGGACAAGCTACTAATTTAGCAAGTCCTCTTGCCTCTATGGCTGGGAATTATGCAGCAGGAGCAGCTAAAAACATAGGAGCAGGAGCTAAACTAATGGGAAGTGGTGGATATAGCTTTGCAAAAAGAATGTATGAGAGGATGAGAAATGAATCTTAAAAGGCTCCAACTTATTTTTGTTTTTCTTTTTGGTGTTTTATTCTTTAGTGCTTGTAGCACAAAAGGTCAATACGATGATTTTTTTAATGACAAAAAAGGATGGATACCTGTTAATAAAACCATTACTCAAGAGTTAAAACAATGAGTGATAAAGAATTAGAAATTTTTGAGCTTTGTGAGTGATTAGCAGAGCTCTTAACACCAAGAATAAAAATAATGCTCAAACTAAAGAAAAGGAACTTAAACAATGAGTCATTCAATAATCATTAATCAACAAGAAGTGCAATTTAATACTTTAAATCATCAAATCTTTTGCACAAGTTTAGATGTAGCTAGGGTTTTTGGGAAAGAACATAAAAGCATTTTAAGAGCAATTAGAAGCAAAATAAGAAATAAAGAAATTCAAAATTTTAACGAGCACAATTTTGCACCCGTTAAATATAAAGATATTAAAGGGGAAGTAAGAACTGCTTACAATCTTACTCGTGATGGTTTCTCATTTATTGCAATGGGTTTAACAGGAAGAAAGGCTGATTTATGGAAAGTCCAATTCATCAATGCCTTTAACCAAATGGAACAAATACTGCAAAAAGAGATAAGAAGCCCAAATCCTTATCTTACCGATTTAATGAATCTTATCTATCCCCATTTACCTAAAGAAGATTATAGGATTGATGTAAATATAACACAATCTTTAAATCCTCAAGAATCAAAAAGAATATTTACCCTTAATTATCTTGTTGATAATCGTATTTCAAAAGATTCTATGACAAATACAAATAAGGAGAAATAATGAAAGAAAATAAATTCAATACAAATCTTGCTTTAGATTATGAAGCAAGTTTTAGATATTTAATAGAAAAAAGCAACCAAAGAGCTTGGATCATTACTTTTATTAGTATTTTTATCACAATCCTTTCTATTATTGCTGTTGTCTTGCTCACTCCTTTGAAAACCATAGAGCCTTATGTAATAAGAGTAGATAATACCACAGGGATGGTAGATATTTTAACCATACTTGATGAAAAAGAAATCACAAAAAATGAAGCCTTAGATAAATATTTTATCAGCACCTATGTTAAGGCTAGAGAAGGCTATTACTATGAGCTTTTAAATCAAGATTATCTTCTTACTCAATTAATGAGTTCTGAAAAAGTTGCTAATGAATATAGAAGTTGGTATGAAGGCGAAAATGCGAGGGATCAAATCTTAAAAAATTCCAATGAAGTAAACGTTCAAATTCTAAGTATTGTTTTAGGAGAGAGCAATGGGGTTAAAACTTCAACCATAAGGGCAATGATTATAACAAAAAATCTAAATACTAAAGCAACATCACAAGCCACAAAAGTAATCACTCTAAGCTATGACTATCTTTTAGCAAGAGCAAGTGAAGAAAATAGAATGCTAAATCCATTGGGATTCAAAGTTTTAACTTATAGGGTTGATGAAGAGGTGGTAAGATGAAAAAAGCAATCTTAATAGCTTTATTTTTAAGCGATATTAGTTTGGCATTAAATATTCCAAAAGCTTCTCCATTTGATAAAAGAATTACTTATGCAATTTATAATGCAAACGATGTCTTTTTAATTAATGCCAAAAATGGTTATGTCAGTGTATTGGAATTTGGTATTGATGAGAGAATCATTAATACAGCCACAGGCTTTAGTGATGGTTGGGATTTGATAGAAAGAGATAATCTCCTCTTTATCAAACCCAAAGCCTATAAAACACAATTACTTCAAACTGATAATATGGGAGAAAGTCAATCTTCACAAGAATTTATCGTAGATCCTAACCCAAATGATTGGAAAACTAATTTAATTGTAATTACAAACTTAAATACCTATATCTTTGATTTAAAGCTAATTAAAAACAATAATGCTACTTATAAACTTAGCTTTTCTTATCCTCAAAAAGATTTAGAAATGACTAGGGAATTTTTAGAATCACAAGAGCAAGAAAATATCCGCACAGATTTAAACAAAAACACTATTCCTAGAAATTGGGATTTTACTATGAAAATCAATAAGGGAAGTGAGGATATAAGTCCAAATTTTGCCTATGATGATGGAGTTTTTACTTATTTAGGATTTGATAACACAAAAACATTCCCTGTAGCCTTTATGTATGAAAATGGTAAAGAAAGTATTTTAAACACACATATCAAAAAAGATGGCAATTATGAAGTTTTAGTTATTCAAAAAATCGCTAAACAAATCTTATTAAGAAGTGGAGATAAAGTTGTTGGTATCTTTAATAATGGATATGCAAAAAATCCCCTAAGAAAAACAAGAGAAACCTCTAATGAGAATATTCAAAGAGAGATTAATAAAAAGGGGGGAAAATGATAAGTATAAAAACTACCACAAGGGTGGTAAGTCCTTATGATAGAGCATAAAAACAACAAGGATAAAATGGTATGCAAAATAAAGAACAAAGCGATTTAAATTTTGAAGATCATATCAGTGAATTAGGTAACCAAAAGAATCATCTTAAAAAAATACAAGCTTATGTAATTTTTGCTGTTGGTGGTTTATTGCTTATTGTGTTAATCATCTATTTTTTACAATCATTTTTAGGCAATGATTCTATTGAAGAAACACCAAAAGAGGAAAATAAAGATTTAGCTCAAAGTGTTAAAACAAAAGATTTTATTCCACCTGTTCCACAAATTCCACAACAAACCTTTAACGAACTCATTGCTGAATCCCCTAAACAAATAGAAGCACCGCTTTTTGAAACAAATATTCCAAAACCTAGAATCGTTAAAGGAATTGGAACAACTGTTATTACTTCCTCTAGTAATGGAAACTTTATGGGAAATTCTAACGATAAAGACTTTGGAGAGTCTCCAAACACAGTATTTGAATTTGGGCAAAATGCTGCTACTTCAAATAACAATCTACAAGGTGGAGATTTTGTAGGAGAAGTTTTTACTCCTACTTTTGCAAAAGTAAGTGAATTTGATCAAAACTTACTCTTACCTAAAGGCACTTATATAGGATGTGCTTTAAAAACAAGACTTGTAAGCTCTATTAAAGGAGGTATTGCTTGCATTGTTTCTAATGATGTTTATTCTGCTAATGGCAATATACTATTAATTGAAAAAGGTAGCACGATTACAGGGACATTTAATGCTGGTCAAATGGATGATGGCATGGATAGACTCTTTGTAATTTGGCAAGAAATTAAAACGCCTAATAACATTATCATCCCTGTATATTCTGGAGCTACTGATGAGCTAGGTGCTAGTGGTTTGCAAGGCTGGGTAGATCATCATTATTTAAAACGATTTGGCTCTGCGATTTTGCTTTCAATGATTGATGATAGTATGGCTATCTTAGCAAGTCAATTAAGCAAAAATAATACAAATGGCAATAACTACTATAACTACACACAAAATAGTAGAGAAAATTTTAGCAATATTGCTGATACCGCATTAAAAAAAATGATTGACATAAAACCTACACTCTATAAAAATCAAGGAGATATTGTAGGTGTTTATGTTAATCGTGATATTGATTTTTCAAAAGTCTATAAACTCACAAGGAAGAGAAATGTCAATTACACTCGATAAATTTACAAAACAATATTTTGGTGAATTTTTAAAAGATGATTCTATTAATGAAATCTGTTACAACGGAGATAATAAAATTTGGGTGCAAAATTCCAAAGGATTATGGGTATATAAAGACACTAAATTAGATTTTGAAATAGCAGGACACTTTGCAACCTCTGCTGCTGCTTTTAAAAAAGATAAAATCGATGTATCACGCCCTATTCTTAGTTGTATTTTAGTAGGTGGTGAAAGAATGCAAATTGTTATTCCACCTGCTACAAAAGATGAACATATTTCAATCACCATTAGAAAACCTAGCAAAACCCGCTTTAAAATGGAAGATCATGTTAAAAGCGGACTTTTTGAAGATTTAAACGCTGATGATAAAAATAAAGTCAAACCAAGTAATGAAGAATTAATCAAACTCTATCAAGCAAGGGATTATCAAAATTTTATCGCTAAAGCTGTTGGCTATGGCAAAAATATTATTATTGCTGGTGAAACAGGAAGCGGTAAAACTACTTTTATGAAAACTCTCATTGATTTTATCCCTACTGAAGAGAGGATTATAACGATTGAAGATGTAGAAGAGATTAAATTTTATGAACATAAAAATTATGTGCAGTTATTTTATCCAAGTGAAGCAAAAAGTACAGATTTTTTAAATTCTGCAACGCTTTTAAAATCTTGTCTAAGAATGAAGCCTGATAGAATTTTATTAGCAGAGCTTAGAGGTGCTGAAACTTATGATTTTATCAATGTTTTAGCTAGTGGACACGGAGGAAGTATCACGAGTTGCCACGCAGGAAGTCCTGAAGAAACATTTACACGACTTGCCTTAATGACTCTACAAAACCCACAAGGTCAATGTGTGCCTTTTGAAATTATCCAAAAAACACTTAAAGATTTAATAGATATTGTGGTGCATATACATGCTCATCATGGAAAAAGGCGTATTAGTGGAATCTATTTTAAAGAAATAGAAAAAACAGAGGAATCCTAATGCAAAAAGAGAAACGAGGCATTTATAATGTAACTTTTAATGAGAAAAAATCTACTCCTCTTGATACAGATTTAGAAGCAATAGAAAATGCGATTATAGATTATGTGGTGCATTATGTGAAAGGTTGGCATAATACTAAAAGAGATAAGGGGAGAGGTGCAGAACATATAAAGTTACATTTAGAGCCAGATAGTAAAGGACAAATTACATTAGAGGAGCTTTTGAACCTTGGTAATTCTATAAGAGAATATCTAAAAGTGTTTAAAGAGCCATATTTAGAAGATATTAATAAAAATGGAAAAGTCTATGAATGGGAAAATGATGAAGGAGTGCGTTTTAGAATTGCAACAGATAAAATCAAAAGGGAGGGTCTCATTCCGCCACTATCCCCCTCTGATGAAATAATTATAACCTTTTACTCTGACAGAAATCTTAACAAACAAATGGAATTTAAGAATCCAAAGGTTACAGAATATTACGCAAAACAAACACCACAAAAAGATAAATCATTTTTTCAAGAGAAAATGCAAGATTTCACTATAAATAAATCTATTAAAAATAAAGATTTGGAGAGATAATGCAAAATAGAACATTTAAGATAATCTTTATTGTTATAGCAGGTTTTATTCTTACCTATTTACTAACGCCTTTTGTTTTTTTCTTTTTAAATAAAGTAAAAATTCTAAGAGTTCTTGAAATTTATAACATCCATTTCACCTTACAAGCAATCACCAATCATTATCCTAAAATTTGGCTTTCTTTGAGTATTTCTTTTGCATTTGTTTTTTCTGCTTTTATCCTTTTGGTGCTATCTTTAAAATCCAAAAAGTCGCAATTTGGTGAGGCTAGATTTGCCAATTCTGCTGAAATTAAAAAAATGAATTTATTAAATGATAAAGGCATTATCATTGGAAAGTATAAAGGAAAATTCTTAAGGTTTAGCGGTCAGCAATTTGTAGCTTTAGGAGCTCCTACAAGAAGCGGTAAAGGTGTGGGTATAGTCATACCTAATTTACTAGAATGGACAGAATCTGCTGTAGTGCAAGACATTAAACAAGAATGCTTTGATTACACTAGTAAATACAGAAAAGAAATTTTAGGGCAAGAAGTTTATTTATTTAACCCCTTTTCAAGACAAACACATCGCTATAATCCTTTAACTTATATTGATATGAGCGATAAAGAACACTGCGATAGCCAATTAATGGATTTAGCTAATATACTTTATCCCCTCGATGGAGATTCAACCTCAAAATTTTTTAATGGATTAGCACAAAATTTATTTGTTGGGCTATGCTATATGTGGCGTGATTTAGAATTAAATAATACTGGAAAAGAATTTCAAAGAGCTTTTAACCTAGAGATAGGAGAATTCAATTTCTATAATATTTTACAACTGTCAAAAGGATTTTATATCCAAAATGAAAATAACACTATACAAGGATTTGATGATACTTATAACTTTCTAGTGCATTGCGAAGTTTTAGATGGAGCCACTAAAAGACGCTTAGAAACTTATTTTAATATTAGTTCGGATGCTACTAAATCTGGCGTAATGAGTTCTTTTAATGCTCCGCTTGTTCCATTTGAAAGTGAAACATTAAAGTTAAGCACAGAAACAAGTGATTTTGATTTACGAGATTTACGCAAAAAGAAAATGACAATTTATATAGGAATTACGCCTGATCAATTAACTAATGCACAATTTATTTTAAATATCTTCTGGTCTCAACTCATTTTACTAAACACCAAAGAGCTGCCCCAAAAAAATAAAGACTTGAAATATTCTTGCCTACTTTTAATGGACGAATTTACTGCACCGGGCAGAATACAAATCTTACAAACTTCTGTTAGCTTTATAGCAGGTTATAATTTAAGATTGCTTACCATTTATCAATCTCTATCACAACTTGAAACACCACCACCTTTAGGTTATGGCAAAGAAGGAGCAAAAACACTTTTAACAAACCACGCTTGTCAAATTTTCTACGCACCAAGGGAGCAAGAGGATGCAGAGGCTATTTCTAGGATTTTAGGAAATACTACTTTTCAAACAAGTTCAAGAAGTATTAATTCAGGTGGCAGTGGTGGTGGATCAAGAAGCATTAGTGAAGCAAGTAGAGCCTTAATGCTACCACAAGAGCTTAGAGAAATGTCTTTTGAAAATGAGTTAATCACCATTGATAGTGGAAAACCTATTTTATGCAATAAGGCATTCTACTATTCAGATTCTTATTTTATGGATAAATTCAAAGCTATTTCAAAAAGCCTTTCAAGCATAAAGAAAATTCCAACTAGAGGACAATTAGAGAACGCAATCTTACAAGGAGAATGCAAAGTTAAAATTCAAATTATAGGAGAAAACAATGAAAACAATGTCGCTTAGTGTCCTAGTAGCTTTATTGATTATAGGATGTTCTGCACCAAAACCTAAACGATTAGATGAAGGCTCTGCAATATCAATTAATAACGCCCTTTTGGAAAAACAATATAACTTTGTTCCAAAAGATAGTTTTTTAAGCTCTCAAAATTGGACTTATCAAATTGTTGTTGAAAAAAAATCCATAGAAGATGACTTTATTAAAAATGAGCTTGTAACAAAAACTTTTCTTTTGGCGCACAACGCTACTAAGATGATTTTAATAGGTAGAGAAGATTTAATCAAAGATTACAAAGAATATTTCCTTAACAATCAAGTCATCATTCCTATTGAACTCCAACCCATTAATCCCTATGAGGAAGAAATCAATAGAGTGAATATCTTGTTTTTTAACAATATTACAGGAGAGGAATAATGAAAAAAACTCTTATAGTTGCTTTAATTTTTGGAGTTATTTCTGCTGAAGCAATCGAATTAGAATTACTATCAGGAGATACTAGGTCTGCTTGCGAAGCAATTCTTTGTTTAGCTTCACCAGTAAAACCACCAGAGTGTGCAAGTGCTATAGCAAAATATTTTTCTATTAAATTTAAAAAGCCATGGCAAACTTTACAAGCTAGAAAGAATTTTTTAAATCTTTGTCCTGTGGATTCCTCTAATGATCCTGAAATGTATAAATACAAAAATGATATTTTAGTTCATTTAGATGGAGAATGCTCTGTTTTCTCTCTTAATAATAGAATTGAAAGAAAAGTTATTAGGATAGATAGAGTATGCACAAATAATGGTGTTGAAACCATTTGTAACGATGTCAATGTATATGGTTTCAGAATAAATCCTGAACCAACAAACTCTTGCCGATTATTATCCTCATCAGCCTACACAGATTATCGCCTAAAATATACTTGCGATGCTAAATTTTATGAAAAAGAAGAATGGGAGAGAGGATATGAATTAAAAGAAGTATCACAAGAAATCTACAATACTTTACCTCTATCACAAAAAGAACAGAAAGAAAAATTAATTAAAATTAGCAACTATGAGTATTCTCAATTGCCTAAAAACCAAAGAAAACGAATAGGTTTTCAATATTATAGAATTGGTATTGTTTATTATCAAAAAATAGCTATTAAAAAAGATTGCTGGATAAATGAGAAATGACCATGAATGAAAATCCTAGTGAAAATCTTTTTGAAATTATTGATGATACAGACAACCAAGAAATAGCTATGACTAATTTCAATGAGCTATTAGAAAAATTTGACCATACTATGAAAGCAATTAATGCCAAGATCCACATTGGCAAACAAAACTCACAAAATAATACAGAAGATGGCATTTTTAAGGATTTAGAAGATAACTTTATAGAGCTAGATAATACTTTTTTGACTCTTATCGCTTATTTTAAAAATCCTCCTAGTGATGAAGAAAAAGAATTTATTAATAAAACAACTTCCATTAAAAAGACAATGGAAGATCTTGCCAAATTTGCAAATGAAATTCAAAAAATATCCCTAGATGAAAAATTAAAAAGCTATAACGAGCAAATCAATCAATTTTGCGAAATAGTAGAATACAAACTCTCCTACAATGCACAAAATTATAATAATTTTCTTGATGATTTTGTTGCCGATGGAAAACAAACGCTTCATACTTTTTCAGAAATTTTTATAAAGATGACAAAAAATGCCAAATTGTTTTTTATGATTTTTAGTTTTGCATCTCTTGGATTGGGAGTAATTATTGGGACTTTAGTATTCCTTTCTTATATAAAATATTTAGAGTATGAAAAATTAAAAGAAAGGGTAACTACAATCACTCAAGGTTTAGCCACTATCTCTGTTGATAAAGAGGGTAAAAGCCTCACCTTGAGTTTTGCAAAAAACAATAAAACTATTTTTACAGAGAATAAAAATAGTATTCAAATCACACTACAAGGAGGTGAATGAACAAAAGAATTATATACCAAAACCGCAAAAAACAATAAATAAATTTTACAGAAAGGATAAACAATGGCATTTGGAAGATTGGTTAATGATAAGATTGTTATTGATACCAATAATGCATTAAACTATAAAAACAAGGAAGGTGAAATTCAGCAAAGAAAGATAGATACTGCTTTAATCGATGTTATTAAAGAAGCTGGAGCTGTTGCAGCAATGGAACATGGTTCTGTTCTTTTTTCGGCAAAAATTAATAGTGAGTGGAAAAACTTTTTTGTCAATCGAGACGAAAAAACCCATAATATCGTATTAAAACCCACAAATTCAAAGAATAGAGATGATTTCATCTATGTAAACTCTAATACAAATGAGCAAGGCTACTTTTACTATACCATTAATCAAAAGCGAGAATCCGCAAAAGAATTAATTGAAGGTGTAGGTATTACAGAACACCAAAACCAAGATGGCTCTAAAAGTCATTATTTAGAAACTAATGTAAGGTTATACAACGAAGAGCTAAAAAAAGAGTTGAAAGAAAGAGGTGGTGAGTTTGTAGCTATTATTTCTAATGCTGGAATTAAAGTTGTAAATGAGACTGAAATGAAAGCGCAAAAACAAGAACAGCAAAGGCAACAAACTCAAGAAATTAAAGAACCTGAAAAAACTCAAGACAAAGGGATTGAAAGATAAAATATATACCCTTATGGGTGTATATTTATAGTTATTATTATTTATATATTAATAGTTATAAATATTTAATATTATTAAATAATAGTAACTATAAATTACTAAAAAACAAAAAGGTAAGAAATGAGATTATTTATAGCGGAAAAACCTGAACTTGGTAGAGCAATTGCAGAAGGACTAGATGGCAATTATAAAAGTGGAGAAGGATACATCCAAAAAGGCAATGATATTGTTACTTGGGCTTTTGGACACATATTAGAACTCGCCAAACCTGAAGAATATGATGATAAATATAAAATATGGAAACTCGAAGACTTGCCATTACCTATTAAAGAATTTAAATATCTCCCCAAGAAAGAAAGTAAAAAGCAGCTCAAAATCATTTGCGACTTAATCAACAATGATAAAATTACCTCCATTGTAAATTGTGGGGATGCGGATGATGAAGGACAGATTCTTATTGATGAAATTGTTCTGTATTCTAAAACTTCTAAACCTGTATTTAGAGTTTTAATCAATGATTTAACACCAAAAGCAGTCAAAGAAGAGATAACTAAAATTCAGCCAAATGAAAACTTTAAAGGAATGAGCGAAAGGGGTTTTGCAAGAAGTCAAGCAGATTGGATTGTAGGAATTAACCTCACAAGAGCTTATACAATCATAGCAAGGCAAAATCATTTTGATGGAGTGTTAAGTGTGGGCAGAGTTCAAACTCCTATTTTGGGGCTTGTAGTTGCTAGAGATAAAGAATTTGAAAGCTTTAAAAGCATCAATTATTACTCCTTGCTTGGGCATTTTGAAGTTAATAACTCTATCTTCAAGGCACGATTAAAAACAGAGGAAAAAATTTTAGATGAGAATCTAGCCAAAGAAATTAAAAACACTTGCGAAAATCAAAATGCAAGTATAAACTTAACAACAGAGCATAAAAAAGAATATCCACCGCTACCTTATAATTTACTTGTCTTGCAAGCAGAATGTGCAAAAATTTTTGGTTTTAGTCCTGATAAAACATTACAAATCACACAATCTTTAAGAGAGAAACATAAAGCGATTACATATAATAGATCTGATTGTCAATATCTACCTGAAACAATGTTTGAAGAATCCCCAAAAATTTTAAACTCCATAAAAGAAAATTTAAACAATGATGAAATTAAAGCCCTCATTGCTGGTAGTGATATAAAAATAAAAAGCAAAGCTTTTAATGATGCTAATATTTCTGCACATTATGGAATCATCCCTACTCAAAACAAAATTTCATCGCAACTAACTCAAGAGGAATTAGTCGTTTATGATTTAATTGCTAAAAGATTTATTATTCAATTCTTCCACCCTAGAGAATATCAAACTACTACTATTAACCTAGAAATCAATCAAAGAGTTTTTACTGCCACACAAAATAAAACAATCAAAAATGGTTTTAGGAGTTTATGGCAAAACATAGATAGCGATAAAGAAGAAGAGCAAGATAGTGATAAGAATGAATATGATTTATCCAATCTAAAAGATAATGATATTGCAAAATGCTCTTTAATACAAATTGAAAAGAAACAAACAAAGCCACGCCCTTATTACACTATGACTACATTGCTAAAAGATTTAAATAGTGTCGCAAAATATGTAACAGATGAAAAAATTAAAAAGCTACTTATAGAAAAAGATAAGGACAAAAAAGGAGAAAGTGGAGGTATAGGAACACCTGCAACAAGATCTAATCATATCAAAACCTTAATCGAAAGAGGATATATAGAGGTAAGCAAGGATAAAAAGCAAATCGTTAAATCCACAAAAAAAGGTAAAGACTTGATTTCACTCTCCCCAAAATCTCTTGCAACTCCTGATATGACAGCTTTATGGTTTGAGCAACAAAAAATGATAGAAACATCAGAGCTACAAAGAAAACAATTCCTAGAAGAAGTAACAAAGGAAGTGATTAATGAAATACAAAGAATTAACAACAATCAAGATTTTAAAATATTAGAAGATGAGAGCAAACCAAAAATTCAATGCCCACAATGTAATAAGGGTTTCTTACAAAAACGAAAAGGAAAATATGGAGATTTTTGGGGTTGCAGTGAATTTAAACAAGGTTGTAAAGCAATATATCCTGATAACAAAGGCACACCAAACCTTGAAACAAAACAAGCAAATAATGATACCACCCATAAATGTCCGCAGTGTAACAAAGGCTTTTTGCAAAGAATGCAAAATAAAAAAGGTAGTTGGTGGTGGGGTTGCAGTGAATTTAAACAAGGTTGTAAGGCAATGTATTATGATGATAATGGGAAACCAAAAATTCAAAGTAACTAACATTGAATTATTAGGTATAGCTATCTCTATTTGCTTATGATGAAATCATATGTTATTAATGTTATATTTTATTAAATTTTAATAATAAATAATATACTATTAATAATTAATGTTATACATTAATAGCTAAAATATTACAAAAGGATGTTGTATGAAAAATATAATCAAATTAAGTCTATTAGGTGCAGCTGTTGCTGGTGTATTTTCTGCTTGTTCAGAACCAAAATCCATAGAATACTATTCTGATCCAAAAAACGCTAAAGAATTAGAAGCAAAACTTAAAGAATGCAAAAAAAATGCTAATTCAGCACAAACTGACACAGAATGTGCAAATGCTTACCACGCAGAGTATTCTAAGTCGTTTAATTATAAACCACAAGTAAGCACAAAAGAATTTATGCAAAAAGCTAGAGAGCAAAATAAAGATTTTGAACTAAAATAAATGATTTATTCCAAACACTAGGTGAAAGCACACAGCAAATCATCGATGCGGTAAGGCAAATAGGGACAAGTGATAAGTTAACTACTTAGTTACTTATAGTTATTAATATATTATTTTATTAAATTTTAATAATAAATAATATACTATTAATAATTAATGTTATACATTAATAACTAAAATATTACAAAAAGGATTTTATATCAATGATGATATCCATTATAAATAAAAAAGGCGGCGTTGGTAAAACTCCTTTTGCCTTTTCAATTGCGAAAGATTTAGGATATTTTTTACAAAGCAATGACAATTCTATTATTGAAAAGATATATCCCCAAAAAGCAAAGATTTTGCCAACTCCAAAAAAAATAAATGATTGCGTGTATGATTTTGGTGGATTTGTAGAGAAAGGGATATTAGATATTGTCAAAGCAAGTAATAAAATTATTATCCCTTGCACGAGCAATTATAATTCGTTACTTAGAACATTAGAAACTTTAAATGAGATAGGCAATAATGATAAAGTTTGTATTTTAGTTACAGATTTTCGAGATGAGAAAGAAAAAAATCAAATTTGTGAAACTCTTGAAAGTAATTTTACAGACTTAAATCTTTTTTTCTTTAAATTTTCAAAAATTATTGAAAATTCTATGAGCAGTGGAGCTTCATTTACTGAACTTTATAGCGAGAACAATCTTTCAAGATTAAGTTATACAAACTTTTTCAATGAATATCAAAGGCTTTTAGATTTTATCAGAAAGGATAAACAATAATGAAAAAAAAACCATTTACAATAGCAGAAGCTCTAAATTCTGAATCTACTTCCCAAAAAACTTATGGTAAAGCCGACAAAAAATCTTCTGGAAGAAAAAGTATCGATAAAGAATTAAGAAGGGAGCATTTAGTAACTTGTAGACTTAATCAAAAAGAATACGAGATTTTAAAACAATTAATAGAAATAGAATTAAGTAGTGATGCTAGTGCTTATATAAGAAGACTAATCCTAAAGGAAGCTAGGGCTTTAAATATCAATTAAGTGTTAATGTTAAAATATCCTTGCAAAAAACAAAACTACAAGGATATATAATGCGTAAAACTAAAAAGCAAATTGAAAATGAGAAGTATGGCAACAAGAGTCTATTTGACTTCATAGAATTAGAATTTTCACAAGGAGAAGAAAATGAGCAACAGGGTAGAGAATTATCCCAACATAGAGAAGTTACAGGCAATATTGAACGAATTGGCATTTCATCAAATTCATCAAGCGTGGATAGACAAGAAAATTCCACAATACAGCTTGATAATACTAGAGAGATGGGCAGAAATTTATCCAAACACAATCAAGAGTCTGGGAATGTCAGATCTAATGACATTAGCAATTCCACAAACAGAAATGGAACTAGAAATTTTAGAGAGCAAGGAAGCAGAGCAGAAGAGAATGGAAGGGCTAACAGATATGGAGATACTAGCAGAAGAACAAATCAATCTCAATCAATACATAGAGATAGAACCTCAAATTTATTCTCCTTTATTTCAAGAAATGATGATCAAAGACAAGAAACAAGGACAGGAGGAAACAATCAACAACCAATATTGGAACTTACAGCAAGAGATAATGGGCTTCAAGGAGGAAATCTCAAATCTGGACAAAAACTAGATTTTATAAGTGATGATGAAATCTATCTTGGCTCTTTAAAAGATAGATTTCAAAAAAATATTCAAGCCATTAAACTTCTAAAAACCATAGAGCAAGAAAACCGCTATGCCACTAAACAAGAACAAGAAGTTCTAAATAAATTTTCAGGATGGGGTGGCATTCCACAAGCTTTTGATCATTATAATAAAGAATGGGAAAAAGAATTTAAAGAGCTTATTAACACACTTGATTATACAGAACATGAAAAAGCAAAAACTTCTACTTTAGATGCTTTTTATACTCCAAAAATTATTATTGATACAATTTATCAAGGGCTTAATCAGTTAGGATTTAACGATGATGATCACACCAAAGAAATATTTGAACCAAGTGCTGGTATAGGCTCTTTTTTATCTTATGCAAAAAATTATAGTGATAAATATCATTTTACTTGTATAGAGCTTGATACTATAAGTGCAAAAATATTAAAAAATTTACATCCAAACCAAACCATATATAATAAAGCATTTCAGCATCATCTATTTGATAAACCATACGATGCTTTTATAGGTAATCCGCCTTTTGGACAAAAAAAGATTTTGGATTTAAATGATTCCACGCTAAACAAATCCAGTGTGCATAATTATTTTATCAGCAACGCTATTAAAAACTTGAAAGAAGATGGAATTGCCGCTTTTGTAGTATCAAGTTATTTTCTAGATTCTAAAAATAATGCAATAAGAAGTTATATAGCCGAACAGGCAACATTCTTAGGTGCTGTAAGATTGCCAAACAATGCTTTTAAAAAACGAGCTAATACAGAAGTTACTACCGATATTATTTTTTTTAAAAAAGGCAAAGATTTAAATATGGATAAATCTTGGTTAGAAAGCGTAGAATACTATGATAATCGTTTTGATGAAGCTGCAAAAAGGGATATGAATCCTGATATTTTTAACGATTTTAGAATAAATGAATATTTCAAAAATAATCCACAAAATATCTTAGGGAAAATGGATATTAAAACCTCTCAATATGGCAAAGATTTAGAATGCCTAGATGATGGAATAGATTTAAAAATCGCTTTAGAAAATTTCATAAAAACGTTACCTAAAAACATTTACAAATATCGAGAAACAAAAATCAAGTTATCTTATTACAGAATTGATAGAGAATCACCTGAATATGAAAAATATAGCAAAGCTCTAAGCAAGTTAAAAGATGGCAATTATTTTGAATACAATAATGAAATCTACATGAAAATAAGAAGTGATGATGAGTTGGTCTTTTCAAAATCTGTTTTAAATGAACACGACAAAAGAAGAATTAAAAAACTAATTGCTATTAGAGATCAATTTAATACTCTCATTGAATATGAAAAAAATGAGCCTAACGATCTTTTAGTGGAAAATCAAAGAAAATATCTAAATAAGCTTTATGATGAATTTGTAGCCAAAGAAGGATATTTAAATAGAGATGCAAATAAAAAAGCTTTTAGGGAAGATGTGGAAGCAAATAAAATTTTAGCTTTAGAAAAAAATTATAATGCTGGTATCTCAAAAAATGTTGCGTTAAAAGAAGGTATAGATCCTGTTGCACCAAGTGCAGCAAAAGCAGATATTTTTTTCAAAAGAACTATCAACGCCAAAAAAGAAATTAAAATTGCAAATCCAAAAGAAGCTTTAATTGCTAGTATTAATGAATATGGAAGAATTGATTTAAAATTTTTAGAAATTAATTTAAATCAACCTTTGGAAGAAACACTTAAATCATTAGAGCAGGACAAATTAATCTTTAAAGATCATGATAATCCTGCGAATTACATTTTAGCTGAAAAATATCTTTCTGGTAATGTCAAGACAAAATATAAAGAAGTCAAAAAATTGGTAGAAGAGGGCTTTAATGAATTTGTTAATAACTTAGAAAGCTTAGAGCAAGTTTTACCTAAAGATTTAAAAGCGGTTGATATTTCAATAAGTTTAGGAACAACTTGGATACCCATAAAGTATTACAAAGACTTTATAGAAGAAACCTTACAAATCACCCCTAAAGATTATGATTTATTCTTAATGAAAAAAACAGGTGAATGGAATTTTAAGGGCAATAGATATATTTTAAGCTCTTATATCCGATCACAATATGCCACAGAAAGAATGAATTGTTTTGATTTGATTGAACACGGATTATTAAGAAAACCTATTCGAATTTATGATAAAAAAGTAGATCAATGGGGTAAAGAATATAGAGAATTGAATCCCAAAGAAACAGCAATAGCTAATTCTAAATTAGAAAATTTAAAAAATGAATTTATAGAGTGGATTTATAAAGACTATGATAGACGCACAGATTTAGAGAATATTTATAATGAAAGATTTAACACAAATGTAGAACCACAATACAATGGAGAACATTTAGAGCTTCCAAATTTTAATACTAATATTAAACTTAAAAAACACCAAAAAAATGCAATATATAGAGCCATTCAAGAAAATAGCATCATTTTTGATCATCAAGTAGGGGCTGGAAAAACCTTAGTAGCAATTTGCTCGGTAATGGAGCAAAAAAGAATGGGGCTTTTAAATAAACCTTTAATTATCGTACCAAATCACTTGGCTAGACAATGGAATGATGAATTTTACCATGCCTATACAAATGCTAATATTTTAGTCGCCACAAACGATGATTTAAAAAAAGATAATAGAGAAAAATTTTTTTCAAAAATTGCCACAAACAATTATGATGCTATTATTATGACACATTCACAATTTAAATTAATCCCTGCTCCTTATGAAGTTATTAAAAGACAATTTGAAGAAGATATTAATATCTTAGAACAGACTCTAAAAAGAAAAAAAGATGATGAAAATGTTATGCGATATTCTGTTAAAGACTTAGAAAAACGAATTGAAAATTTTAAAGTAAAGCTTCAAGATTTACAAACCGCACATAAAAAATCTAAAGCTATTGATTTTTCAGAGCTAGGAATCGATGCTTTAATAGTTGATGAAGCACATGAATTTAAAAATTTGCTTATTACAACTTCAATGGGAGATATAAGCGGTCTTGGTAATTTAAAAGGCTCTCAAAAAGCTTATGATCTTTATTGTAAAACACAATATATTCACAAGCAAAATAAAAAACTCTATTTTTTAACAGGAACTCCGATAAGCAATTCAATTACAGAGCTTTACACATTACAAAGATACATACAACCAAATATCTTAAAAGAAAAAGGGATAGAGAGTTTTGATGCTTGGGCTTCTACTTTTGGAGAAGTTACAAACGCTTGGGAGCTTGATAGTTCTGGAATAAATTATAAAATCGTTGCAAGATTTAATAAATTTAAAAATGTTCCTGAACTTTCTACTATGTATAAAAGTGTGGCTGATATTGTAACAAATACTGATATTATGAAGTATCAAAAAGACTTTGTACCAAAGCTTTATAATGACAAGCCCATCAATGTAATTGCTCCACGAAGCGAAGCTATAGCAGAATTTATAGGTATTCAGGATGAAAATGGTAATTGGAATGAAGGTTCTATTGTTTGGAGAATGGAAAATCAAAGTGAGGATATTTCAAAAAATAATTTACTTGCTTGCACCACAGATGCTAGAAAGGCTGGGCTTGATTTTAGGCTCATTAATCCTTATTATGATGATTATAAAGATTCTAAAATTAATAAACTTATTGAGAATATTTACAATGAATATAATATTTGGAATGATGATAAAGGCACACAATTAATATTTTGCGACTTATCTACTCCAAAACAACATTCGCAAAAAGTTTCTTTAAATAACAATACCTCAATATCAAAACTAGAAAAGGAAGAAGAGTTTGTCAATATCAATGAAACGATAGAACAAACAGAAGAAGAAAATAATAAAAGTCTTGATGAGCTTCTAGCAGAACAAGCAAAATTTGATGTATATACTGACATTTTAAAAAAACTTGTTTCAAAAGGTATTCCACAAAATGAAATTCGTTTCATTCACGATGCCAAAACAGACTTACAAAAAGGACAACTTTTTGCGGATATGAATTCAGGAAAAGCTAGAATTCTCATTGGCTCAACTCAAAAAATGGGTGCTGGAACAAATGTGCAAAAAAGAATTGTAGCTTTACACCATTTAGATTGCCCTTGGCGTCCAAGCGATTTAGAGCAAAGAAGCGGTAGAGTTATAAGACAAGGCAATGAACTCTTTATGAGAGATCCCCAAAATTTTAGAGTAAAAGAGTTTAGATATGCAACTGAAAGAACCTATGATGCTAGAATGTGGCAAGTCATTGAAAGCAAAGCAAGATCCATAGAACAATTTAGAAAATCTGGTGCTGACGCAAGAACCTTAGAAGATATTACAAGTGGTGCAGCCGATGCTGCAGAAATGAAAGCAGAAGCTACAGGAAATCCACTTATCTTATTACAAGTGCAACTAAATAACGATTTAAGGCAAGAAGAAATGCTTTATAGTGGGTATAAAAGACAAATCCACAATAATGAAGAAAGTCTTAAAAATAATATCTCTAGAATCAATTACCTACAAAAGAATATAGGAATATATACCACCTTAAAAAGCATTGTAGATTCAAATACTAATGAGCATTTTCAAGGAAAATATTATGAAATTCAAGATGATGTTAAAACCATCGCTAAAGATTTTATCATCCTCAAAGAGGATAATAGTGATAGCAATAAAAAGAAACAAAAAGAAGTAGAATTGATTTTTAATAAAAATATTGAGGCTATCTCTAAAGACTACCACAAGGAATACAAGATTCTTGAATACAAAGGCTTATTAATTAGTGGCGAAAGAACATCGCTTGATACACTTAGTTTTTATATTTCAACTTTGGATGGAACATTTATAGAGCCTGAAAATTTAGTATATAAGAAAGATAGTCAAATTCTACCTTTAGCAAATCAAGTGAGTTTTAGAGGCTTTATAACAAAAGTTAATAATTTCTATAATGACTTAGAAAGGCTCATATCCTCAAAAGATTCTCAAATTAAAAAATTAGAGACAGAAATTACAGAGCTAAAAAGTATCACAGGGGATAACACTCCCGCTTACAAAAGAAAAGATTATTTGGAGGCACTAAGAGAAGATAATCGTATAGTTATGAATGAGATAGAAAAAATGAGTAAGCAGAAAGATTATAAAAGTGCCTTTATTCCAAAATCTACAAGAATTTTAGAATCTGTAAAAAATAAACCTATTCAGGATTTGGAAAGATAGTTAAAATCCTTATGTTTTTTTGTAATATTATAGGAGTTTTGACATAATTTGAGTAATAGCGGTTGGATTATTGTCCCCATACACATCCTCTGAAAATTAATGTTATACATTAATAACTTATATAAAATAAAAGTGATTTTAAGATATTATTATTTAGAAGATTTAGGGCTTACTTCCTCTTGCAACCTCATTATTCCCAGAATTTGTCCATCGCACGATATTATTGGTTCTTCTTCGCTCTCCTTGCTGTAGCTGATTGAGTGCATTGATGTGCAAAAGCATTTGAGTTCGTTTTGCGTCATAAACCATAGGCTGTTTGGACAATACTCGCATAGAGTCTCTTTTTTGGGCAACATCTCCTCTTCTAATTGATTTATTACCGAGCTCTTGTAAGACTCTCTGTCTATATTGTTTTGTATAATCTCTCTCATTATTCATTCCTTTATCTTGTATAATCTTATATTTTTTCGCGGTTTTGGCGATTCTGCTTATCTGTTTTAACTCCTTTTCTCTACCGATAACGGAAACATCCCAAATAGGTTTTTTAAGTATCTTAGAAACTTCTTGCCATTTATTGTTAATTTTAACTTTCTTACGGATTTCATAATCTTCTTGCCCTACTATTTTAAATCGTGCATATTCACCCCTTAAAACTTTATTATCTTTTACAACTCTTTCTAAATCTTGTCCCCAAATTGTTGTAATTCCTTTTTTGGTTTTATAGCTCACATAATAACTTTTTTTTGCATTTTTATCGGTGCTAAATTTATAATTACCTTGTCCAAAATCCATAACTTGATAATAATGCATTTTATTTTTTGATGCTTGATTTTGATGAGGGGAAGGAGATGAAATATTTCTATCTGATTCAACTAAATATTCTTGGTTTTTTACTTGTTTATTCGTAGCTTTGGCTTCAATACCTAATTCATTTAACGCTTTTGCAAATTCTGTTCTTAAACTTGCTAAATCGGACTTTCTTGGATTAATTCTCTTACCATTTTTATCTGCAACTTTTAAACAAACATGGCAATGTGGATTATCTGTATCATTATGAAAAGCAACGACAAAAAAGTTATTTGGATACATTCTCTTTAAAGATGTAATTGCAGCTTGTTGTAACTTTTCTTTTGGTGTAGTAAAGTGTTTTTTCATAGAAAAAACCATATTAATAGTATGTCTTTTTTCTTTAGCACCCTCTTTGTATAATGGTATAGGAGATCCTTCATTTTTAAAAATTTTCTTCACTTCTAAAGTTTCATCTTTACCTATGTATCTATCAAAATCACTAGAAATCAACTCTACATTCCCATCACGGGAAATATAATTAATATGTCTTGAAAGTGCTTGTAAATTTTTAGAACCTGAAGTAATTTTCACAACAACTTCAGTATTTTTTCTAAACATATTTTTATTAATAAGCTTACCTGTTTTATCTTTAACATAAGTATCTTTATTTTTATTAATATAGTTTAATGGAAGTTTAGAAGCATTTTCTATTTTAGTAAAAACTTTTCTAGCGATAATTTCATCATCAAATATTTTAAAACGAGACATTTATTAAATTCTTTGATTATTAACTTCAATAATTTTGCCAAGAATATCAGATAATATATCTATTTTATTCCTAATATCATTAATCGTATTTTTAAGATTATCATCATTGATTTTTACTAAATTTTTACCTCTAATAATTTTCAATAGTTGATAGATATTTTTACCTATTGCATTAATTTCCGTTCTTGTTTTTATAAACTCATCTATTTCTATATTTGTAAAAAGTTTATTTTTATTTAAAGAGTTGATCAAAGTAAATTTTGCTTGTTTTGAAACAGATCTAAAAGCATTAGATAGAGAAATCTCTTTTAATAGATTAAATTCATCATCAGTTAGTTTTATTCTTATCTCTTTCATGTTTTTATTTTCATTTATAGGGTTACTAATCAATTCAAAATTTTCATTATTATTTTGGGAATAAACTTTAATAATGTAATTTATAATTCTATTAATTGACGATTTAGTTTCTAATTTAATTTTATTCAAATATTCAAAATTATTTGTTTCAATAGTTAGTAAATATTTTTTCATAAAATATCCTTATTTTAATAATTTAAATGAGCCTCGCAGAGATACTTTTGGCAAAATAAAATAAAAAATTATATATAATTTTTTGGAGTTTTTGCCTATCCTGCAATTTACATAATAATTCAATCTGAAACATTTTATAATATTAATCTTTATAAAAAATTAAGTTCTTTTTATGGATAATTTAAACTACAAATTTTTAAGGAATAATTATATGCTGCAAGAAAGCAAAATGATTGAAGATTTAAAGCGTGAGTATGATGAGAAAATTAAAAAACTACGCCAAAAAGAAAAAGAGAAGAAAGAAAGCATATACAAAAAACTATCCATGGCATTATTAAAAGATTTTGAAACCTGTGGTAACTTCATTGATGAATTTAATATACTAATAAAAAAGCTTGATTGCAAAAATACTAAAATTGCTATGGATAAAGTAAATAGCTTATACGATTTTAATAAAAATACCGATACAATAGAGAATGCAAAAAATAATTAAAGTTATCTTCTGGAGAATAAAATAATGGAAAAAATTTACTCTTATAAAATAAAAGTAACCGATGTAAGCAAACTTAATGATCATTATAAGGAAGCAATACAAGAGGGAACTTATGAAGATGAAGATATTGATAAATTTTTTAATACAATAAAAACATTTGATGTTGCAGAAAGTCTTCTAAAAAAAGATTTTTCAAATCAATTTATAGAATTCGAAATCATTACAGATACAGAAAATATTCCACTAAAAGTAAGGCTTGGTGATAAAAATTTTCAAAAAGGTATCCAACATCTTATTAATCTTGGAAGTTCAAAAATTAATAAAGAAAATATAAATCCTCAAGTAGAAAAAGAAATCAATAAACAGCTTGATGGTTATAAACCAAAAACTTATGACAAAATGCTAGATGGAACTTTTAATGCATTAAAAAATTTATCCGAGATTGCCAATAAAGATCTTGGCTTAATGATACTAGAATTTTCAGATTCATTTTTAAAAGCTAGAGAAAACCATCAACAGAATCCAGAAAAAGAATCATTCTTTAAACAAAAGATGAACGAATTTTTTAAAAAAAAATTAAATAAAAAGCAATTTGATAAAGAAATAACAACTAATAAAACTTTATCTATGAATAGATGAGTAAAAAATGCCACAAAAAAGAATTTATCTTTATGTTCCCTTTAAAGACAAAGAAAAGGCAAGATTATTAGGAGCAATGTGGGATGACAAAGAAAAAAAATGGTTTGCTCCAAAATTCTTAGATAAAAATATTTTTACACAATGGTTACATCCTCCACACCACCACAAAAAAGAATTTTTATTTGATGAGCAAGAAATACTTTCTACTTTTAAATTTGCCTTAGAAAAATATGGTTTAATAATTGAAGGCTTACCTATTATGGATGGAAAAATTCACAGAGTAAAAACTACAACAGATAGAGGCAGAGAAACAAGCGGAGCTTATAGTGGATTTTTAAATGAATATCCCGCAGGTTTTATCCAAAATTTTAAAACAAATGTAAAAGAAAATTGGAAAATGCCCTTAGAAAAAGCAAAACAAAATATTACAAATTATCAAGCTTCTAACCAAAAAGATTTTAATATTTCTCCAAACAATAAACAAGATATTCTGGAAATTCAACAAAAAACTGCACTTAAAATTGAGGAAGAATATAATCAAGCTAATTGGGCTTATTCAAACCATCCTTATTTAAAGAAAAAAGGATTTAGTGAAAACTTTTATCTTAAGCAAGATAAAAGAGGATCTTTGCTTATTCCCCTTAGAGATGAAAACAATAAAATATGGTCTGTGCAAAGAATCTTCCCAAATGGCGATAAAATCATTGGCATAATTAAAACTAAAGAAGAAAAAGAACAAGGCATTGAATATTCTGCAAGAAAATCTGGTTGCTTCCACATAATAGGTGCAAAAACACTAGAACATTGTAAAGAATTTATCATAACAGAAGGCTTTGCCACAGCAGCAACTATACACAAAGCACTTAATAAACCTGTGATAATGGGAGTAGATGCTGGAAATTTACTAAAAATCGTTGAAATTTTAAAAAGAAAATTTAACGATATTCCCATTACTTTAATAGCTGATAACGATAGAAAGCGAGAATTAAAGGGATTGCCTAATATCGGTATAAAATCTGCAAGAGAGATACAACAACAATTTTCAGATATAAAAATTATTATTCCACAAATTAACGATAAAGAAGCAGAACAAGGAATGAGTGATTTTAATGATATATTTTTAGCTAAAGGGATTGATGAAGTTAAAAAACAATTAGAGATTATAGATTTTCAAAAGAAATTAAAAACTTTCAAAATAACTTCTTACAAAAAACAAGAACTTACAAGATAGAATAAAATTCGTATTAGTAGAATTAATAGTTTCCAGTATTCTTCCTTTTTGGAGTTATTCAAAATCGATATTTATATGATTTTTTATAAAAGTTCAAAAATTTTAATTTTTGATTTACCGAATCTTCATTCGAAGATATGGTGTTTTTGAATTTTAAAATTATTTAATATAATTTAAAATATTTAGATATTATTATATCTATGTCAATTTATATTATATCTATGTCAATTTATATTATATCTATGTCAATTTATATTATATCTATGTCAATTTATATTATATCTATGTCAATTTATTATTGCTCTTGGTGTTCTAAGGATAAATTTTATTGACATACATATAATAAACTATTCTATTTGACATACATATAATACTTTTATTATAATTTCATAGAACTATTATATTTAAGTCAATAAAATTAGTAAGGATTCCAATGTTATTAAATGTTATCATTGAAAAAGATAAAGATGGATATTTTGCACGCATTTTAGAGCTTGAGGGTTGTGTTTCACAAGGTAATACTTATGAAGAGGCTTTAATTAACATAAAAGAAGCAGGAGAGCTTTATTTAGAAAGCCTTAAAAGCGAAGAGAAAAGAACTATTGAAAATAAAATAACTTCCATTGTTCCAATGGTTTTAGCTAATGCCTGAATTACCAAAAATTACCGCAAAAGAAGCAGAAAAGCTTTTGCTGCAGAGTGGTTTTTTAATCGATAGGCAAAAAGGTAGCCACAGAATCTATAAAAAAGTTTCTCATAGAATAGTCATTCCTCATCATAGTGGAGAGATTTTGCATCCTAAAATCATAAAACAACTCTTTGAAATTATTGAAGCAACAAAGGATTAAGATGCCTAAACGCAATACCATTGATACAATCACACTTGGAATTTTTAGTGATGAAAATGTTTCTGTAATTTGTGAAGACACTATTAAGCTAGAAAGAGATTCTGTAGCTGTTTTGAGTGGTAATAGCGAAGTAGGAAAATCTTTTTTAGCCTTAAAAGCATGTGCTAATGCTATTAATGATGGTTTAAAACCTTTCTTTTGGAGTATAGAAGACAAAAGTCAAGCAATTTTAGAACGCATTAAAAACATAGAAAATTTTTACCCATTTCATACTGTTGAGCTTGAATTTTCTAATGATCTTCCAAAGACTGATAAAAATCCTATTGACTGCTTAAGGGAAGAACTTAATGAGTTGAAAGATTGTGATTTGATTGTGATTGATACTTTTAGTGCATTCTTCTCAATTTTAGGCTTTAAAGATCAAAATAATCAAAATGATGTGCAAAATTTCTTTAATGTTTTAACAGATATAGCCAAATCAAACAAACAAGCTATTTTATTGCTTCACCATTTAGATAAAAAAGGTGAAAGTCTTATGGGTAGCTCTGTAATTATAAATGCTCCTAGACTTGTTTATAAACTCTCATTTCAAAAAGGAGAAAATAAAAACTCTACAACTTACCGCTTGCTTGAAGTGTTAAAAGATAATAATAATATTAATGCTGGTGAGTTTCAAAAAACAATCAAAGTATTACAGAACTCTAGCATCGATGAACCTTTAATCAAAGATGTAAAAGTAGAAAATATTCACAATCACACTTTAGAAATTATCAATAAAAAAGATATATCCGCTGTAAGTGTCCATGACTTAGCAAAGGGTTATGTAACCATGAATGAAAATAGGGGGATTTTTTATCTAAGCTCACGAAAGCTCATAGATACTAATTTTTATAAAGTTTTTAAAGAAAATGACAACAAAATAGAATTTGAAATGACTAATTCCAATGGATCATCTTACACAATTACGCTTAAAAACTCTTTACTTACACAAACACATAGAAATATCCTAGACGCTTTATTTTTATACATCAAAAAAAATGTGGATACAAGCGTTATTAAAAGACATCAAGAAAAATTTTGGGATATGGAAGTAAGGCTAGAGCCTTATAAATTTTTAAAACAATATCTTAATAAAGCCCCTAGCAATTATTCTTGGTTAAAGCAAAAATTTATTGAAATTTCTCGCTTTGCTTATGACTTAGCCTTTACTCAAAATATTGAAGCTAAAGACAAGCAAACAACCACCCAAAGGGATAAAGGGATTTTAATGTTTGATTCTGTAGAACGTATCACAAAAGAAAATGGTGTGATTGTATCTGTATTTGTCCTCACAGTCCGCAGAGAATACATCAAGAGACTTGAAACAGAATCAACCCTTTCTTATGATGATGGCTTATCAAGAATATTGATTGATTTAAATTCTTTAGTAGCACAGGATTTAATTAGGTTTTTGACAAGCTTCCCTGATAAAAAAATCCTTAGCTATAGTGAATTTTGCGAGATTAAAGCTTATAGATTTTACAAAGAGAATTCTATTATTTCAAGACAAAAGAAAGAAATCATTAAACTAAAAGATAAGCTTATAGAGTTTGGCATAAACATTTATGGTAAAGGTGTAGAATTTGCCGAATATGATGATGAATTTTTTTACAATAAGTATAAAAATGAAAATGATTTAATCTTTATTTACGAAAACAATAATAGAGTAAAAAGATATATTAAGCGTAATGATCCTATGAATCAACTAAACACCAAAAATAACAAATTTCTTTTGCAAAAGTCTTTATTTGATTAATAAGTAAGAAAATACAAGAAGCTTTAAAAAATAAATAATAGATTTTTAGGCTTTTGTATCACTAGTATATCAAGTAACAGCACTAAATCGGTCGTTTAATTTTATTTTATTAAAGTTGATAATTTTCTTAAAAATGAAACTTAATCAAGTTTTAATTTTCTTTGTTTAACAAACCACAATAGACTATCATAGCTTTTTCCGCTATCTGCGTATAATAATTTCCAGATACTTTTTATGGGTAAATTTTTCTCAAGTAGTATTTGAATTTTTTCTGTATCCTTATCATAAATACTATTTAATGTTCCCATAGGACGCCCTAATTTTTTTCCACTAGCCCTCGCATTTTCTAATCCAGCCTTTGTTCTTTGACTTATTAGTTCTCTTTCATTCTCTGCTAAATAAGCATAAACTGATAAAATTAATTTAGAAGCAGGATTATTAAAATTACTAAGCTCCATTTGTCTTAAAAATAAGAATTTAATATTATTGGCATTAAACTCCAATACCAAATTAATTATTTCTAACATACTTCTACCAAGCCTTGAAAGCTCTGTTGCTATCAATAAATCACCCGATTTTAATTTTTGTTTTAAGTCTTTGATTTTTCTTTTCTCTTGAGATTTTGTGGAACTTATTTTGACTTCTAAAATTTCATCTAAATAGATATTGTTCTTATGGCAATATTCCATAATTTCTAATTTTTGCGAATCTAATTCTTGTTTATTTGTGGATACTCGTATGTATGCTATATTCATCATTCCAAATCTTTTACAATAAAATTTAAATAAGATTCTAGTAGAAAACAACTAATGTTTAAATAAAAACTTCCATCTAGCATTAATCTAAGTATAAAACAAAATTTAAATTATTACTTTAACTTATCTAAAAATAGAGATTAAATGACCGATTTTATTAAAGGATTCAAAATGAAAACAAAACTACTATTACTAATTTTACTTAGCCCCATGATTGTATTAGCAGCTGGTGGAATTGATAAAGTAAATACTTTTATGCAGAATTTAGGAACAGCTTTATATGCCATTGGTGCTATTGTTCTAACCATTGCTTTTATGTGGGCAGGTTTTAAAGTAATGTTTCAAGGGCAAACTTTAAGAGAAGTGGCTCCTGTATTTATCGGTGGTGTTTTGGTTGGCTCTGCTTCAGCAATAGCTGGTTATATCATTTCATAACTACCAAGTAGGATTAAATGCAGAAAAACCCACTTTTTAAAGGCTTAACACGCCCCCCTATGATCTTTGGCGTGCCAATAACTCCCTTTATTGTAGCAATGGGAGGCATTTTCTTACTTGCATTTTATAGTCAAAACATTTTCTTACTTATTCTTGCTATTCCTGCTTTTTTCATTATGAAAGCAATGACAAAGAAGGATGATTTTATTTTTAGACTAATGTTTTTAAAGATAAGATTTTTCTCTAACCCCGCTTCTAAGAATCACTATAAAGTCAAAACTTACAATGTAAGTTCCTATAGACAAATACCGCAAAACTCGGATTTACCCAAAATTTCTGTTTT
Organism: Helicobacter apodemus; assembly: GCF_003097575.1. Taxonomy (NCBI): domain Bacteria; kingdom Pseudomonadati; phylum Campylobacterota; class Epsilonproteobacteria; order Campylobacterales; family Helicobacteraceae; genus Helicobacter; species Helicobacter apodemus. Next base: position 29,562 of record NZ_CP021887.1, read on the forward strand.
TGGACTTCATACAGAACCTAATTTTGAAAAGCTCATTCCCTTTTCATCACTCATTACCGATTCTGTAGTTATTACAAAAAACTATCTTTTACTATCAACTTGGGAAGTTAGTGGAATTAGTTTTGAAGTAGAAGAGGATAATGAGCTAGATAGTAAAAATAATCTTTTAAATATGTTATTTAAATCTTTTGCCAATGAGCCTGTAAGTTTCTATTTTCACAATTGCAGATATTCCATTGAAGACAAATTAACTTCAAAATTCAACAATACTTTTTTGGAAGAAATTGACAGAAAATATTATGAATCTTTTAAACAACAAGGAACGCTTAGAAAAAATTCTTTGTATCTAACTTTGATTTTCAATCCTTTAAAAATTAAGATTGAAAAAACAACTTTTATGAAAAGCTCTTTTGAAAACAAAAGAAAAATGATTAGCTCATTTTTAGCCAAATTCAGCGAATTTACTGATAGGCTAGAAACAAATATCAAAGATTTTAATCCAAAAAGATTAAAAACATATTCCAAAGACGATAAAACATACTCACAACAATTAGAGTTTTATAATTATCTACTTGGTGGCAGATTTAATCCTGTAAGAGTATTACCAAGTCCTATTGATCAATATCTAAATGGTAACTTGCAAAACATACAATTTGGGAGTGAAACTATTCAACTAAATGGTAACAACAGCACAAAAAGATTTGCTAGAGCCATTGAAATTAAGGATTATACAAATGAAACCTTTGCGGGAATTTTAGATGTTTTAATGTATTTAAACATAGACTATACTATTACACAAAGTTTTTCTCCTATCCCTAGAATAGATGCAAAATCTGCAATATCCAAACAGAAAAAACAACTTATTGCAACCGAAGATGATGGATTTTCACAAGTAGCACAAATTGATGAAGCACTTGATCAACTTACAAATGGAGAGATATCATTTGGTAAATACCATTTTTCCATTCTTATTTATGGAGATACTATTCAAGAATGCAAAGATAATACCAACGAAGTTATTACAAGAATGAATGAATTAGGGTTTGGCGTGGCTTTAGCAACTATTGCTTTACCTGCCACATTTTTTGCCCAACTCCCTTCAAACTTCGCAATCCGCCCACGCATTAATTTAATTTCATCGATGAACTTTTCATCTTTGATTGCTTTGCATAATTTTTCTATGGGCAAGAGAGATAAAAACTGCTGGGGAGATGCTGTTAGCATTCTTAAGACACCAAACAAACAGCCTTATTACTTTAATTTTCATCAAAGCTCTGGTGCTAATAAAAACGATTTTGGGGAATTATTTTTAGCTAACACTTTAATTCTAGGACAAAGTGGTGGCGGTAAGACTGTATTTATGAATTTCATTGTAGATCAAATGCTTAAATATGCTAATAAAGATACTTTCCCTGATGATATACCACAAGAAAATAGAAGATTCACAGCAGTATATCTGGACAAAGATAAAGGTGCTTTAGGCAATATTCTTTGTGCTGGTGGTAGGTATATTAGCATTGAAAACGGTAAGCCAACTGGTTTTAATCCATTTATGATTGAATCTACACAAGAAAACATAAGACAATTACAATCATTGATAAAGCTCTTAGTAACTAGAAACAATGAGATTCTAACAACTAGAGAAGAAGAGATGCTTAATAACGCTATTAACTCTGTTATGAGAGGATTTGAAAAAGAGGAAAGAAAATATCCCATCTCCTTATTACTAGAAAACCTAACTGAAAATGTCGATGATGATAATTCTTTAAAATCAAGATTAACACTTTTTAAAAGAGGCAAACCATTTGGGTGGGTATTTGACAATGAATTTGACAATTTAGACTTTCCTGATGATATTAATCTATTTGGTATTGATGGAACAGAATTTCTTGATGATAAAGATGTATCAGGAATCCTTAGTTATTACATACTATGGCGTGTAATGAGCTTAGCAGATGGTAGGAGACTTTGTATAGATATTGATGAAGCTTGGAAATGGTTAGAAAATGAAATCGTGCAAGAAGAAGTTAAAAATAAATTTAAAACAATTAGAAAACAAAATGGTTTTTTAAGACTTGCTACTCAAAGCTTAGAAGATTTTTTAAAACTTAAAAATGCTAAAACACTTATTGAACAATCCGCAACAATGGTCTTTTTACCTAATCCAAAAGCTAAAGAGGAAGAATATGTAAATGGAGTAGGTCTAAGCTATGATGAATATATGATTATTAAAGGATTTAATCCCACAAAAAGACAATTCCTCATCAAACGACAAGATGAAAAAGTTATTGCAACGCTTGATTTAAGTTCCTTAGGGAGTGAAAACTTAAAAATATTATCCACTGGAACATCATATATAGACACTATAGAAAAAATCTTTGCACAAGATAAAAGCCTTGATGAAAAAGTGAAAGAACTTAAAGAGTTTTATAGGAATTCATAGGAGTTTAAGCGATGAGTCATTCAATAATCATTAATCAACAAGAAGTGCAATTTAATACTTTAAATCATCAAATCTTTTGCACAAGTTTAGATGTAGCTAGGGTTTTTGGGAAAGAACATAAAAGCATTTTAAGAGCAATTAGAAGCAAAATAAGAAATAAAGAAATTCAAAATTTTAACGAGCACAATTTTGCACCCGTTAAATATAAAGATATTAAAGGGGAAGTAAGAACTGCTTACAATCTTACTCGTGATGGTTTCTCATTTATTGCAATGGGTTTAACAGGAAGAAAGGCTGATTTATGGAAAGTCCAATTCATCAATGCCTTTAACCAAATGGAACAAATACTGCAAAAAGAGATAAGAAGCCCAAATCCTTATCTTACCGATTTAATGAATCTTATCTATCCCCATTTACCTAAAGAAGATTATAGGATTGATGTAAATATAACACAATCTTTAAATCCTCAAGAATCAAAAAGAATATTTACCCTTAATTATCTTGTTGATAATAGAAACCAAATAAAAAGGAGTTAAACAAATGAATAATGTTAATTTAATTGGATACTTAGGAAGAGATTTCGAAGTAGGAACTACAGGAAATGGAAAAGTCTATGCAAAAAACTCTTTAGCTATCACTAAGAAATGGAAAAATGAAAGAGGCAATGAAGAAAGTAGCACCACTTGGATACCTATTGTTTTATTTGGTAAAAGTGCAGAAAGTGCTTCTATGCATATCAAAAAAGGCTCTCAATTTGCGTGTAGTGGAGAATTATCTTCTAGTCAATACGCAGATGAAGCAGGAAATATTAAAACTATACTAAATGTTATCGTGTCTAAATTTTATTGGTTAGGTAAAAAGGATAAAGAAAATACAAAGCAAATAACACAAACCCCTCCAAAAGAACCAAATATTGAATATGAACACTCAATAACAAATATAGAATCTGAAGAAATCCCATTTTAGGAGTTATTTATGAAAAGTTTTCAATTTTTAACCACAAGGAAAATCCATCATACCCCAACAAGTGGGGCAAAGCTAATAAGCCTTGACTACAATTATACAAAGGAGTATAATTGCAACTATGATGAATTTCGTGCTATTCATCTTAGCTCCTTTTGGGGCTTAGATTTTCGCTACAAGGGTGCGAACCTTGTGGCAAACACCCCAAGAAATTATATCCAAAAATTTAAAAAATCCATTTTTGTTTTTACCAGTCTATTAATCCCTAGTTTTTTATTGAG